>NZ_JPOO01000002.1 GCF_000733925.1 Arenibacter algicola | reverse complement strand
CCTTCTCTGTAATACGTGAGCGATTACAGAATGGTACGTACAAAAGGCTGTCTGCGGCGGTAGCGGCAGCGATGGGAGAATAGAACTATTTCAACTTACATAAAAAAAGCCAACTTAAATATTTAGGTTGGCTTTTTTAATTTTGGACGTTTTTTGAAATTTGGCCCCTTGGGTCCGTTTAAAGTTCCTTTTTGTAAGTCCTTCTTCTCTTGTATATTTTTGGGTCGAAATGTTTCCATAATTGGCGAATGGCCACGTTTTCCTCCAATTCTGGTGTCCTAACACATTTTTCTATTCCCTTGGCCTTAAAAGTCTTGTAATACTCATTGAACATTACTGCTGTAACACCTTTATTCTGGTATTCCGGAAGTACCCCTATTAAATAAAAATATAACCTCTTTGCTGTTCTTTTTCGCGCTGAGCAAATGAAATATGCCGAATGGGAATAATTTTCCCTTCGCTTTTTGCAAGGCCTTGGAAAATGAAGGCATTACTATTCCGAACGCTATCAATTGTCATCCTTATCCAATATAAATTTGATATACTCGGGATTTATAAAACTGATGTATTTTTTCTTGAAATAATCCTTTTGAATATCGGTGATACGGACAAAAGAAGAGAGGGAGGAATAGGTCTCGTTAAAAAGGTCGAACATCTGATCTACCCAAGGCATTACATCCTTGGTTTTAGTAAAGTTCAATTCCTTTACGCCATATCTTTTTCGTACCAGTTCGTTTGCCTTTTGAAAGAATTTGGGCTCCGCATTGCTAAAGGGGAATTTATTTTCCATGTATTCCTTTTCCTTAACAAACCCAAAGCGTTCAAAATGATCAACATAGTAAGGATGGTTGTACCAGGTAATCATGGTGCTATCTCATCAAACCCTTCGGTTAGGACACCTACTTTGTCCAGATTGGAAAAACCTACAGGCCCTTCCATGTAGGACAACTTGTGTTCCTTTCCTATTTCGGACACCTTATTGAGCAGCGCCTCTGAAACTTCATAGTCATCCACAAAATCGAACCAACCAAAACGCATTTTTTACCTGCTGTTGGTCCACTTCCAATCTATTGATAATGGCTACGACCCTACCTACAATTTTATTGTCCCTATAGGCCATATAAAACCAGGCATCGGCATCCTTAAAAACAGGATTTTTACTTTTGTCAAAAGACTCCAGCTCGTCATTTATGATAGGAGGGACCCAGTAGGGGAGCCCTTGTAAAGTGTAAAAGGAAATTTAACGAAATCCTTAAGTTCCGATTTTGTTTTTGCTTCTTTCAGAGTAACCATACCATGTTTCTTGTATGGTTCAATATTAGCAATATTAATCTATAGGAAAAAGGACAAAAGTTATTTTGTTAGAAATCAATTTCAGAATCGTCCCTATTCTTTTCCTTTTTTTTAGTTTCCGTAGTTGTTTTTTGGTAGGCCCCAAATCGATATCCTCTGCACCGGTACCTTTATTTTTTCCTTTTTCTTTTTCTTCATGGCGTTCTTGTTGATGGGGCCGCCATTTTCTCCCGCCTTTTGATCTTCAATGGCCTTCACCTTGTCCCTGTGCATATCTACCCTATAGGAGAATCCCATTGTGGCAAAGATCCTGCTGGGCGTATTTTTAAAACTGGCGCCCAAGTTCATATCCACCTGCATATTTTCACCCAATAAATGTGCTACGCCACCTCTAAGGAGCGCGTCCGAGTACCGATCACTTTTTATTCCTTGGTTTTCCACAAAGACACTCCATTTGGGATCTCTAAAGGCATGGGATAAGGATACCGTGTAGTTCCATTCCGGGAAATCAGAGCCCAATCTGTCATATGCAATATTGGAAATAAGTACAAATCGGGGAGTAAGCCTGCTTTGGGTAGCAACCATTACCCTCGGGGAGACTGTGGGGTCGCCACGGTAAAAGGGATTGTCGCCCAATACAAAATTGGCACCTGCGTAGACCGATACTGCAGGGATTAGGTTTTTTAGCTTAAAACCATAGTTGGCCTTCCAGCTGTAAAGATTGGGTTTATTATTTCGGGATTCTTAAAAGGATCGTAGACTAAAAATTTTAAACCTATTCTGTTTCTGGAAAAATCGGTGTTCTTAATTTCTACCCCTGTGTTGGTATATGTTTTATTTTGATTGTCGAAAGTGCCTTCATAATTCAGTTCCAAGGTTTCGAAAAGAAGGCCGTAACGCAATGACAGATCAGCTCCTAAAATATTGGATTCGGTAGCTAACCTAGTGTGGTCCTGTTGTTCATAGCCAATGCCAAATTCGGCCTGTAAAACATTTGTACCTATAGCATAAGCGCTTACGGAAAGTCCAGGCCTGTTAGAGTTGATGACATCGGTGTACTGTGAAAAAGCGACCAACGGAATGGTGAAAATTCCAAATATTAGTATTTTCATAAGGCGTTTCTTGGAAACATTATACTCCATAGGTACTATTTTATTATTATTTTAAGACTTTTGCACTATTAATACAACGTTAGAATTGTACTTTTGATATAAAATTTGTCAACTAATTATGGGTTTTTTAAAAACGATACTAATTGTACTCTTAGTATACTATTTGCTTAAAATTCTGGCGAAATGGTTTGCTCCTAAACTGTTTAGGTATGCCGCAAAAAAGACCGAGGAACATTTTAAGGAACAGTTTGAAGGTTTTGCAGGTCAGCAACCACAGGAGGAAGAGCAAATTGGCGACGTTATAATTGATAAAAAAACGACCAAGAAAAAGAACAGCTCAAAAAATGTTGGAGAATACATAGATTTTGAGGAAATTGAATAACCATTTACCACAACCAAACATGAGAAACGGTCTAAGTGCCTTTTTTATCCATTTTTTTGTAACCGTATTTTTTGTAATTGTAGCATTGGCCTATTTCCATCCCGTACTTCAGGGGAAGGTAATTGAGCAATCGGATATTGTTCAATTTACGGGAATGGCCAAGGAACAAAACGATTTTAGGAAGAAAACAGGGGGGAGCCGTACTGGACCAATGGCGCCTTCGGCGGAATGCCCACTTATCAATTGGGAGCTTATTATCCTCATGATTATGTGAAAAAGTTGGATCGGATTATCCGGTTTTTACCTAGGCCAGCAGATTATCTTTTTATATATCTTATCGGGTTTTATATCTTGTTATCCTGTCTCAAGGTAGATTACAAGTTGGCGGTATTGGGTGCACTGGCCTTTGGTTTTTCTACCTATATGATCATTATTTTGGGGTAGGTCACAATGCAAAGGCACATGCCATTGGTTATATGCCAATGCTCTTGGGGGGGATTATTTTGGTTTTTAGGAAGAAATACCTTTGGGGGTTCCTACTAACGGCTATTGCCATGGCCTTGGAAGTGGGGGCCAACCATTACCAAATGACCTACTATTTATGTTACTCATACTTATTCTTGGGGTTGTATATCTAGTGGATGCCATAAAGAAAAAGAAATTGAAGCATTTTGGTATATCGGTCGGAATCCTAATTTTGGCGGTGTTTCTGGGAATAGCAGCAAATGCCACTAGTCTAATGGCTACCAAGGAATATGCGGATTGGAGTACAAGAGGAAAATCGGACCTTACCATTACGGCCAACGGAGAGCCTAAAGAAAGTGGTACCGGTCTGGATCGGGAATATATTACCCAATATAGTTACGGGATTGTAGAATCCTTGAATTTATTTGTTCCAAGACTTTTCGGCGGTTCCGGTGGCGAGGATCTTGGGGCCGATTCCAAGACCTATACCTTTTTGACCGAGAATGGTATATCCAGGACCAAAGCATTGGATTTCACCAGTTCCTTGCCACTTTACTGGGGAGACCAGCCTATTGTTGCCGCCCCTGCCTATATTGGGCCGTGGTGTTTTTTCTCTTTGTCCTAGGGCTATTTTTGGTAAAGGGAAAAGCAAAATGGTGGCTTTTGGGAGGTACTATAATGGCCCTCCTTCTTTCATGGGGCAAAAATTTTGGCCTCCTTACGGATGTAATGATCGATTATTTTCCGTTGTACAATAAATTTAGGGCGGTGTCATCCATTCAGGTAATTCTGGAACTCTGTGTTCCTGTTTTGGCCATCCTCGCTTTGGTACAACTTTTTGACCCCAAAGAGGATACTTCCAAGAAACTAAAGGATTTAAAATTAACCCTATTCATTACTTTGGGAATCGGAGTGCTTCTTTTTCTGGTGAAGGGAATGTTCAGCTTTACTGGACAGAGCGATGAAACCTATCGCCAGTATTATGGTGATGATATTGTTTCCTTGATTGTTGCGGATCGTAAGGCCGTTTACAATACAGATATTTTAAGGTCACTGATCTTTGTAGCCTTGGCAGCCTTGGTTATTTGGTTTTATTTGAAAAATAAATTCAAGCAAAATTTGGTGATTGTTCTATTGGGGGTACTGGTAATGTTCGATTTGATAGGGGTTGCAAAGCGCTATGTAAATGAAGACGATTTTGTGGCCCAAAGAAGAATGCTGGAACCTTTTCAGGAAACTGATATGGACCGACAGATAGCTCAGGACACTACTGTTTTTAGGGTATACGATCCATCGGAAATTGGCGGGGGAGGCCGTACGGCTTATTTCCATCAATCTATTTGGGGGTATCATGCTGCTAAACCAGCGGGGATCCAGGAATTGTTCGATTTTCATATTTCCAAGAATAACGTTAGGGTTTTGAGTATGTTGAACGTTAAATATGTGGTGCAGCAGGATGAAGAGGGTAGGACCTATCCCGCATTAAATCCTGATGCTAATGGCAATGCATGGTTTATTGACGAGTTGGTGCCTGTGTTTAATGCCAATGACGAAATAATGGCATTGAATACCTTGGATTTAAAGCATAAGGCGGTTTTTAATAAATCGAAGTTTGAAAATATAAAAGATCTTAATTTTAGGACAGATTCTACAGCTTCCATAAAGTTGGTTGAATACAAACCTAACCATTTAACCTACAGTTCCAATAATACCAATCCTGGAATTGCCGTATTTTCCGAAATGTACTATCCACATGGTTGGAACGCCTATATTGATGGTAATCTAAAGGAACATTTTGAAGTGAATTATGTGTTGAGGGCCTTGGAGGTACCTGCAGGAAATCATAAAATTGAGTTTAAGTTTGAGCCAAGCCTTATTAAGGTTGGAGGCAACATAACTATGGCAAGCTCCATAATCTTGGTCTTGGTGTTCTTTTTTGGAATTGGCCATGCTTTTTGGGCCTCTAGGAAAAAACCAACGGCTTAATGCAGAAGGTACTCATCATCACTTATTATTGGCCTCCGGCAGGTGGACCTGGAGTACAGCGATGGTTGAAATTTGTGAAATACCTCAGGGATTTTGAAATAGAACCCACTGTATATTCCGGAAAACCCCAATTATCCTATAATTGACGCATCTTTAACGGGTGAAATACCGGCAGGAATAAAAGTATATAAAAAGCCCATATATGAACCCTATGGCTTTGCCCGAATATTTTCCAAAAAAAAGACCAAAAAGATAAGCGCTGGAATAATCAATTCCAAAAATCAATCTGTTGTAGAAAAAATGTTGTTATGGATACGGGGAAATCTGTTTATTCCCGATGCCAGAAAATTTTGGATAAAACCTTCGGTTGATTTTTTACACGATGTCATTAAATTGGAAAACATAGGAACCGTTATAACTACAGGACCCCCACATAGCTTGCATCTTATTGGCCTTGAACTAAAGAAACGCACTAAAATTAGGTGGATAACGGATTTTCGGGATCCCTGGACCTCGATCGGCTATCATAAAAAATTGAAACTGACCAATGCTTCCCAAGCCAAGCACAAAAAGCTGGAGCACTTGGTACTGAATGAGGCCGACAAAATAATTGTGACCAGCAATACCACAAGACTGGAGTTTTCCCATATAACCCAAAAACCGATTACTGTTATTACCAATGGTTATGATACAAGCCTTGGCATTTCCGTGGCTTTGGATGTTGATTTTACCATTTCCCATATTGGATCCCTGCTTACGGGGAGAAACCCCCTGAATCTTTGGAAAGCGCTATCAGAATTAATTCAGGAATACCCCGATTTCAAAAAATGTTTCAAATTGCAATTGGCAGGCGTTATTAGTTCGGATGTTTTGGAAAGTATTTATTTTTATGGTCTTCAATCCTATACCAAATTATTGGGCTATATTTCGCACGATGAGGCTTTACAATATCAAAAAAAGTCCCAAGTGCTGTTGTTGATAGAGATAGATTCTGAAGAGACCCAGGGTATTATTCCGGGAAAAGTATTTGAGTATATGGCGTCCAAAAGACCTATCTTGGGTATAGGCCCAACCAATTGGGAAGTCGGGGAACTTATTGCCAAATCCAATACAGGTAAGACCTATACGTATCCACAGTTGGATGAATTGAAAAGTACGCTGCTGCAATGGTTTCAAGAATATAAAAAAGAGCAATTGACTTTGCCTTTGGCAGAGGTAGACCAATATCACAGAAGGGAATTAACGGCAAAGCTGTCCAAGTATTTAGCATGGGAATAGTCTTAAAACAATCATTGAACAATACTTTGATTACCTATAGTGGCTTTGCCATAGGGGCATTGAACCTCCTTTTTCTATATACACGGTTTTTATCGGATGAATATTTTGGCTTGGTCAATGTAATACTGTCAGCATCTTCCGTTTTAATGCCGATATTGGCATTTGGGATTCCAAATACCTTGGTCAAGTATTATTCAGGTTTTCAGGAACGCAATGGGAAGGATGGTTTTTTGACCCTAATGGTATTCTTACCGCTAACTTATTGTACCTTTGGGGCTATTTCCTACTTGGCCAATGAGACCATTGGTAATTTTTTATCCAAGGAGAACCCAATAGTAAAGGGGTATGTGTGGCATATTTTCATTATTGGTGTGGCAATGGCCTATTTTGAGGTGTTTTATGCTTGGGCCAAGGTGCAGATGAAGTCGGTTTTTGGGAATTTCATGAAGGAGGTATTTAGCAGAATAGTGATATCAGTGCTACTTTTAATGGTTTATTGGGACGTGATTTCCGTACTTACGTTTCTCAATGCCATGGTTGGGATGTATATCCTTAGAACCCTTATAATGCAGGCCTATGCCTTAAGATCGCTTCGTTTAAAGCTGAATTTTAGTTTTCCTGCCAACACCCGCGAAATTCTTACTTATAGTACCCTGATTATTTTGGGTGGATCTGCCGCAATAGTTTTGTTAGAGGTAGACAAGGTAATGATCAATCAATTTATAGAAATTAAAAATGTAGCCTATTACAGTGTTGCCGGGTATATTGCAACCGTCATTGCCGTTCCATCCAGGTCCATGCACAACATTACCTATCCCTTAACTGCGGAAATACTTCATAAAAAGGATATCACGGCTCTTAAAACATTATATCAAAAGAGCTCGCTCACCTTATTTATAGTATCCGGGCTCATCTTTATTTTGATTGTTTTAAATCTAAATGACCTCTACAATTTGTTGCCCGAATCCTATCGTAGTGGGTATGTAATTGTTTTCATTATTGGGTTTGCCAGAGTTTATGATGCCTTGTTGGGCAATAACAATGCTATAATGTACAATTCGGATTTTTATAGGGCGTTGCTCCTTATGGGGGTTGCCTTGGCCATTCTCACCATTTTGTTGAACCTATGGTTGATTCCTAAATATGGTTTGGATGGTGCGGCCATAGCTAGTTTTATGGCTTTTTTTATTTACAATTCTATAAAATTGGGGTTCGTTAAATGGAAGTTTGGTATTCAACCCATAACAAAGGAGACTTTAAGGTTATATTTCTTCTGTTGGCATTATCGACCATTTTTTACTTTGTATCCTTTCCTTTCCACCCTGTGCTCAACATTGCCCTAAAGAGTTTTCTAATTCTGCTTTGTTATATTTTTGTTTTATATCGCTTTAAAATATCCTCAGATGTATCTGGGCCATCTCATTTTATTTGGGAAAGTTGGGCGGTAGAAAATAGGTGAGAGTCAGTTGTCCCGGCACAGATACTTTATTCATTGGACAGGAAGTTGTGGTTAACATTCAGACTTATGAGATTGGGAGCATTCAAAACTCCTTTATAAAGTAAAACCCCGCAGGAACGAATTCGCTACGGGGCTAAACAACTAACCAACCTAAAAACTATTTTTAATTACTTCTAGAACTTCTTCCTCTTGTGGAAGCTGTTGAAATTTTTCTTGCACTACCACTATTGGAGGATCTTGCCACCGTTCTTTTTACACTGCTTTTTGACTGTATATTTGGTCGTTTTACAGTAGTATTCCTTACAGATGAACCACTATTACTTCTACTTGAAGAACTTCTACTTATCGAAGTATTTCTTGGACTTCTGTTCACTTCCTTTTTACCGTTGTCCTGGTATTACCGGAAGGTCTGGATACCACTGTTTTGCTCCTTGTTACAGAACTTCCGCTGCCATTACTACTCCTTGTAGTGGTTTTCTATTTACGGTTCTTTGAACATTACCCTTATCATTTTGGCGAATCGAAGAACTTCTGGAAACCGATTTGTCATTTCTAGAACTGGGAGAACTGCTCCTTACTGTGGTACTTCTCTTTACGGTAGCGTTTCCATTGCTACGTTGAGTGGTAGATCTTGAAACATTATTGTCTCTGCCATTAACATTGTTGCTTCTGGATGTTGTACTTCTAGAAACAGTATTGCTATTTCTATAACCATCATTTCTACTTGTTACAGAACGGTTGGATCGCAGGTTACTGTTGTTTCTGTAACCATTATCCCTAACGGCAACTCTTTTGTCGTTTCTGTAAATGGTACTTCTCTTATGGTGATGCCCTTTATTGTATTTGTAATGGTGGCCTATTTTAGCATATGCTTTCCTGTAATTGTGATGATATGGTCTATAATAGGTGTATCTCACAGGTTCGTAATATCTTCTGTATGGGCTGCCGAATACCAGACCAAAGCCTATGGCCGGTCTTACAAAATAGCTGTGGAAAGGGCTGTACACATAATGTCTGTTGTAGATATTGATGAATCCCCTATGATGGCTGTAAAGTCCACGGTTATTATAGTATACATAAAGACCACCAACTCTGGATACCCTACCACTATT